>NZ_JAKUMF010000029.1:0-640 GCF_029991385.1 Cobetia sp. BMC6 | reverse complement strand
CACACGGAAAATCTCCACTACCGCCAGAAACAGAAAAAAAAAAACGAGAAGTGAAGATCAGTAAGACAGATCCCGAGAGTGGGATGTTTGTGAAAAATGAACGCGAACGAGTATTTGCTTACTCCTATCATACAGCTTGCGATCGCCATGGCTGGATCCTCCAATCCTATGTCACGGCGGCAAACGTGCATGATAGTCAAGCCTTTTTCGAACTGTTTGAACGGGTCAAACAGGAAGTGAAGCAGCGCCCAAAAGACGTGTGCATCGATGCAGGATACAAGACACCAGCCATTGCGAAATACCTATTAGAACAAGAGATCCATCCGATTTGGCCATATACGCGTCCAAAGACGAAAGAGGGGTTCTTTCGGAAATCTGAATTTGCATATGACGAACACTTTGACTGTTACCTTTGTCCAAATAACCAAGTGTTGTCGTATTCCACAACGAATCGAGAAGGCTATCGAGAATATAAATCAAATCCATCTGTGTGCAAGACGTGTCCTTATCTAGAAAAATGCACGGGAAGCAAGAGCCATACAAAAGTGGTTACACGCCATGTTTGGCAAGATTACTACGAAGAAGCCGAGCACTACGATATGTGCCGGAGCATCGGGAGTTGTATGAACGAAGAAAAGAG
>NZ_JAKUMF010000028.1:0-665 GCF_029991385.1 Cobetia sp. BMC6 | reverse complement strand
TGTGCGCTTCGGCGCTGCCGCGCTTGCGATAGAGTGCCAGGATCTTCTCGGGCGGCCAGTCGAACTTGCCGAGGTTGGTGACCAGGAAGAAGGCATGCAGCAGCAGGTCATCGGGGCGTTCCTGAACCACCAGCACCACGCGTCGTGGCGTTGGCCAGGTACCGGCCTGGTATTCAAGGTCGTGGCACCACTCCCGAGGCTGCTCAGGTGGCCGGCCGCGAGGTAGGGCGCTGCCAGCGCCTGCAACCCCTTGTGGCTGCGCAGCCGGCCCAGGTACTCGATGCTGCGCTTCTCCAGCGCCTCCAGCGTGTCGTTGTCGGTGAAGCCGGCGTCGATACGCCCCCGAACCTGGGCGCCGGTGCTCTCGTTAAGCCGCTTCACCAGGTGCGGGATCCACGTATCAGCGTTCTCGGCGGGGCCGGCGTTGCCCTCGCGCAGCAGGCCGCCGACCATGTCGCCAGTTTCGGCCAACGAGGCGACCAGCGGCGAATAGATCCGCGTACCGTAAAGGCCATGATAAGCGGAACCGCCCTGGTGCCCATGGACCTCAATCGGCAGGCCGTCGATGTCTAGCGTCAGCTGCTTGGGACGCTCGCCGTTCTTCAGCGAGGTCAGGCGCCAGGCCACCAGCCGCAGCAGACCTTCATGCACGGCATCGATGTTGT
>NZ_JAKUMF010000027.1:0-846 GCF_029991385.1 Cobetia sp. BMC6 | reverse complement strand
CCTTATCTGCCAGCGTAGTTGTCACCTAAACGGATTGAGAGGTGATCAACGTGCGTTATTCCACAGAGCGTAAGGAAGCCATCCTCAAGAAGATGGCGCCGCCTATGAGCATGACCATCCCGGAATTGGCCAAACAGGAAGGCATCACTGCAACAACCCTCTACAATTGGCGGAAACAGGCCAGAGAGCGAGGACAAGTTTTGCCATCACGTTCCACCCAGCCCGACCAGTGGACCAGTCAGGAGAAGTTCCAGATCGTCCTGGAGACGGCCCCGATGAACGAGGCCGAACTCAGCGCCTATTGCCGCGAGCGTGGGCTCTACCCCGAGCAGGTGGAAGCCTGGCGGGATGCCTGCATGAACGCCAACGACGACGTGGCAGCGCAGGCCAAGCAACAACGCCAGGCTCGCAAGGCGGAGCAAAAGCGGCTCCGTAAGTTGGAGCGCGAGCTGCACCGCAAGGACAAGGCCCTCGCCGAGACGGCGGCCCTGTTGACCCTGTCAAAAAAAGCCGAGGCGATCTGGGGCACGACCCACGACGAGGACGACTGACCAGCCTCCCGGATCGCCAGCGCATCGTGACCCTGGTGCAAGACGCCCAGCGTGACGGGGCTCGGCTGGCCAAGGCCTGTCAGGTGATGGGCATCAACGTGCGGACCTACTACCGCTGGGTCGCAGAAGGCGAAGTGACGGCGGACCGCCGCCCCGACGCCGATCGCCCGGAACCGGCCAACAAGCTATCTCCCGAGGAGCGAAAAGCGATCGTGGCGTTGTGCAACGCTCCAGAGTACCGAAGCCGCCCTCCGGCCTTCATCGTGGCCGATCAGGCTGACAAGGGCCGCTATCT
>NZ_JAKUMF010000026.1:0-922 GCF_029991385.1 Cobetia sp. BMC6 | reverse complement strand
CGAAGCGAACTTCAAAAACATCAAGCAAAACAATCACCTGCAAACCTCTTTCACCGCTGGTAACGCCATGCGTCCCCGGCAGCGGATGCGTACTTTACGCACGAACCGCCGTGAGGGCAAGGGCTTTTTGAAGATCAGGTCAGATTTTGTCTTCACGCCCTTGGTTCTGGCACCTGGAGCACTCCAGCCAGGCGATCTCTGGCAAAAACCTCGTCTCGACTATTCTTTTCTTCGCCTGGCGGCGCACGAAAAAACACAGCCTTGCGCAAAAAAACATCCTGAATGGCACCACTTCCGGCCCAGACATGATGGAAATAAGCATCCCTCTGATGAACTCCGACGCTGACAGCCCCATATGAGGTGCCTCAAGCCGCATAAAAATACACCCCTACAGTAAAATCTGCAGGGGAGGTTCTTGGCAAAACCAGGGATAAATAACAAGCGCACTTCATTTTCCGTCAATGACAGAACCATCACAGCACGATGATGAGCCAAAGACTTTCTTCTTGCGCAGCCTGGGAAGGCTTTTCTCTCGCACCACTTTTCCATGCACGTCTTTCTGCTCACGGCTTTTCTTTTGCGCCAATTTTTCCTGAGCACAAAGAGAACCGCCCCTGCAGCAAGGCTACAGGGGCGGTTCAGTATAAGTGCCTGACGATGACCTACTCTCACATGGAGAAGCTCCACACTACCATCGGCGCTAAGCGGTTTCACTTCCGAGTTCGGCATGGGATCGGGTGGTTCACGCTCGCTATGGTCGTCAGGCGAAACGGTGGCATCTTGCGATGCCTGAGCCTCGAGGCTTGTGACCTCGCGACTCGCAATATGAATCATGCTGACCGATATATCGTCGATCCTGTCGCAATCCCGGCGGTTTGCCGGAGCAAACCCCTTGGGTGTTATATGGTCAAGCCTCACGGGC
>NZ_JAKUMF010000025.1:0-998 GCF_029991385.1 Cobetia sp. BMC6 | reverse complement strand
GTGCATAAGAGACGGTGTCAGCATCGGATCATCCATGAGCGAAAGCTGCTAAATGACCACATGAGGTCCTTTTGGTAAAGCGCTACGAGGCCCGTCGTAGAGCGGTTTTTCATGCATTTTCCCTGAGTACTTCCCGGTGCATGACGTCGAGATCGGCAACGAGCTCTTCTACTACATCTTCAAGGGCGACCCGGAGCCGGTGAACGGCTTCATCGACCTCGACGAAGAGACCCCGGGGCTGGGCCTTGAGCTGAACAGCGACTACTTCGATCAGTTCAACATCATCGAGTGAGGAATCCATCATGAGACTCGTCCAACTTCGCACCGCCAACGGCCCGCGGGTCGCCGTGGTCGAAAGCCGCGACCAGCTTCGCCTGCTCGACTTCCCGGGCGGCACCTATGAGCTGGCCTCTCGCGCCATCGAGCTGGGCATCGGGCTCAGCGCGCTGATCGAACAGCACTACTCGCACACCCTGATCGACTACAAGCAGGCCATTGATCGCCAGGAACTGCTGCCGCCAGTCACCCACCCAGATCGCGCGCGCTGCACCGTCACCGGCACCGGCCTGACCCACCTGGGCAGCGCCGATACCCGCGACGCCATGCATGCCGCTGCACAGGCGCAGGATGACGCAAGCCTTACCGACTCGATGCGCATGTTCCGCCTGGGGCTCGAGGGTGGCAAGCCCGCCGAGGGCCAGGTCGGCGCGCAGCCGGAATGGTTCTACAAGGGTGACCCCGGCTTATTCATGAGGCCGACCTGAAAACGAAGATGGCGAGTGGTTTTCTCTTGTAGAATCAGGATGTTCCTGTCAGAACACGATTCAAGAGGACCACTCGCCATGGGTGAAACCCTAACGACCTGGACGCCCTCATGCAACGGCTCTGTCCGTGTCGAGCTGAGCGGCCACCGCACCACCAGCGACAGCGGCGCATTGTTGCTGCGCGAAGCCCTCGACAGCAGTGGCGTGATCGAGGCGCTCGAAGATAACCTGGTC
>NZ_JAKUMF010000023.1:0-1242 GCF_029991385.1 Cobetia sp. BMC6 | reverse complement strand
CAGGGAAAACGCATGAAAGCTTTCAGACCGCGAGAATGTCAGCAAGATATGTCTCAACCAGTGCCGCTTTCTTCTGTTTCCGCCGAATTCCGCCTTTGAAAGATTTCTCTCCTTTCAGGTAATTCAGCGCAATATGCCGGACCCTAGCGAGGTTTTCCGCCGCCTGTCCGCGGTGGATTTTGCAGGCATCTTCACGAAGCGCCACATCCAAAGACCAGTGGAGCTTGGCCTCAATATGCCAGTGCTGCCGAGCTGCTTCGGCGAGCTTCTTGGCGGTCAACTCGGCTGAACTAATGTAGTAGCGGATCATCGGCTCTTCAGGAGCCTCATCGCCCTCTTGGCGAAAACTCATCACTACCCCTACCGCTTTCAAGCCCGGCCATTCGTAGCTAAGCTCTTGAAACTCTTCAGTAATCTCACTCACAATGTGATAGCGCGTCTCTTGCCGGCCGCGGTTCTTTTCATCCGTGATATACGAGTCTCCCGAAAAGCTCGCCACCTTGGTTATTGGGAATGCCGTCTCGAAGGCGGCAGCCAAAGCTGGCTGATTCCCCTTTACCGATAGCAGGTAATCGGCACCCTTCTGCAGGACCTGAGTGGCGATCTTTTTCTGGCAGCCCATGGCATCAATTGTCACCAAGCAGCCTTGCAGATTGAGTAGCTTTAGCAGCTCGGGAATCGCCGTAATCTCATTCGACTTCTGCGCCGTCTTCACCTGCCCTAGCACGACACCATTAGCCGCGCTGAAGGCACTGACCATGTGGATCGCACCCTTGTTCTTGCCACGGCAATACGAGCCACGCAATGTCTTGCCATCAATGGCTACCACTGCGCCATCAGTCACGTCATGGCAACTTTTCATCCACTCAGCGAATGCAGTTTGCAGCTGCTCGGCATTCACCAGGGCCATCACCCTGGCCAAGGTATCGTGGCTCGGCACGCCAGCCTTAAAATCGCCGTACTGGCGAAGAAAGTCCAACTTCGCGTGGCCAAAATCTTCGATTTCATCCCAACCTTCTGCACCACAGATCACCGCACAGACGATCAGAAACAAGATATCCGACAGCTGATGCTGCACTTTCCACGCCTGGCGGAAGTCGGAAACAATCGATAAATGGTGCATAAGAGACGGTGTCAGCATCGGATCATCCATGAGCGAAAGCTGCTAAATGACCACATGAGGTCCTTTTGGTAAAGCGCTACGAGGCCCGTCGTAGAGCGGTTTTTCATGCATTTTCCCTG
>NZ_JAKUMF010000022.1:0-1318 GCF_029991385.1 Cobetia sp. BMC6 | reverse complement strand
GAGCTGGGCCGCTTCCAAGCGAAATTCCGGGCTAAACGTTCTCTTCTTCGTCATCATCTGCACCTGATTGTCTCTGTGAGCCATCATACACTCAAAGTCAGGTGGCCAGATTCACTGTGCCACTACATATGAAACCCAACAAACATACTACTTACCGCTATGTTTTCAGCTGTAGTGGTCCAACTGGAGCGGACACCCCGATAAGCCTCATAATGAAGGTGTTCATGGCCAAGAAGACCCGATGTCAGTTTTCTGATGAATTCAAGGCGGATACGGTGGGCCAAGTGATCGATCGAGCGTATCCCGTGCCCGAGGCCGCCCTGCACTTGGGAATAGAGCAAAGCATGCTAGACAGTTGGTGACGAAATACCGTCTGCAGGCTTCCAGCCCCCCGAAGCGGTATGAGGACGATCGTGACGCCGAGATAAAAAGCTCCGCGAAGAAGTTCATAAGCTTCATATGGAAAAAGATATTCTGAAAAGGCGCCGGCCTACTTCGCCAAAGAGTCGAGCTGAGATATCAGTCCACCGAACCGGCGAAGGCCGCATACCCCGTGGACGTATTGCGTCGAGTCATGCGAGTTAGCCGGAGCGGTTTCTATGCTTGGCGACATCGTAGCCCTGATAACCGTCGGCAGGCCCCGTACAGAGAGGTCACAGAGACCCATCGCCGGAGGCGCGGCAGCTACGACAGCCGACACATGCTCAAAGACTGGGTAGCCATAGCTACTTGGTTGGCCGTTATCAGACTCACAGCTTGAAGCGAGAAGCCGGCGGCGAGGCACGGCAACGGCGACGCTGAAATTCTAGGCCTCGATGAGCCGCATGAGGAATTGATGGGACAATGCCGTCATGAAGCGCTTCTTCGGCCCACTGAAAAGCGAGTGAGTGACTGGATGACCAGCGGTATTAACTCCGCCAGACAGCACGGCGCGGTGTCGTCGAGTATATCGGGATGGAGCACAACAGCTGCCGGCTCCACTCGATGCTCGGCTACCAGTCACCGAGGGAGATCGAACTGGCAGCTACGGCTTAAAATGTGTCCGCTCTCTTTGGAGCAGCACAGACTCAGCCTTCGAGCCATTGCTCGAAGGCTGAGTCGACGGTCTCGATTTTCAAGCGCAACGCTATTGAAGAATGAAGCACTCTAAATAGTTATGCATTGCTACCGCACGGCGCTGCAGCAAGGCAACAGGGAAAACGCATGAAAGCTTTCAGACCGCGAGAATGTCAGCAAGATATGTCTCAACCAGTGCCGCTTTCTTCTGTTTCCGCCGAATTCCGCCTTTGAAAGATTTCTCTCCTTTCAGGTAATTCAG
>NZ_JAKUMF010000021.1:0-1523 GCF_029991385.1 Cobetia sp. BMC6 | reverse complement strand
CTACGCGGTGCAGCACTTGTGTCAGGTGTTTGGGGTGCATCGCAGTAGCTACCGGGCTTGGCGTAGTCGGGATAGAAGACCTTGTGAGACTGAGCAGAAGCTGCTGGATCAGGTTGTCGAGGCGCATTGAAGTGGACTCCATCCTTTGGACCACCTGACGGGTCGTCTAAGCTCGGATCAGGTCATCATCGGCGTCAGGCCGCCTGGGTCAGTGGTTGAGAGAAGTACACTTCATCAGGTGTAGCATCGTCCAGCCCTTGGTGGGGCCGCTCCGTGTTGTACCAAGCGAAGTAACACTTCAGATCCCTTCGCAAGTGGGCGCCACTCTCGAAAGCCTTCAGGTAAACGCACTCGTACTTCACGCTGCGCCAGAGTCGTTCCACGAAAATGTTGTCCTGATAGCATCCCTTGCCATCCATGCTTATCCGGACATCATGGGCTTCCAGCACTTCGGTGAACGCCTGGCTGGTAAACTGACAGCCTTGATCTGTATTGAATATCTCGGGCTTTCCATAGCGCGCCAAGGCTTCCTCCAAAGCATCGATACAGAAGTCCGTATCCAGGGTGTTGGAGACCCGCCAGGCCAGCACGCGACGGCTGTGCCAGTCCATGATGGCCACCAGGTACATGAACCCGCGCGCCAAGGGAATGTATGTGATATCGGTCGCCCACACTTGATTGGGGCGGTCGATGACCCGCCCCCGCAGCAAGTAAGGATAGATCCGATGCCCCACGCCCGGCCGGCTGGTGCATGGCTTTGGATAAATAGCCTGTAGGCCCATCTCGCGCATCAATCGCTGAACGCGCTTGCGGTTCACCGCGTATCCCTGGCGATTGAGATGGGCTGACATCCGTCGTGAGCCATAGACCGGTGTGCGCAGATGCTCCGCGTCGATCAGACGCATTAACTCCAGGTCATAGGCCCCTAGCGCCTTGCGCTGATAGTACATTGAGGAGCGACTGATACCGAGTAGCTGGCACTGACGCCGGAGGCTGATGTCGGGCGCCTGCGGCTCGACCAGTGCCACGCGCTGGGCCCGGCTCAACGACCGAGCCCGCGTGACAAAAAATCCCGTTCCACCGTCAGCTTGCCGATCTCGCGGTAGAGCGTATCGATCTCCTCCTGGGTCTTCTGAGCGGTTTTACCGGAACTCTTGCTCTCGAAGACGCCGGTGGCATTGTCCAGCAGTTCCCGTTTCCACTGACTCACCATGGTGGGGTGGATCTCGAAGCGGGCCGCGATCTCCGACGTGGTCTGCTCTCCCTTGAGGGCGGCGAGGGCTACCTTGGCTTTGAACTCACTGCTGTACTGTCGACGTTTCCTGCTCATGATCAAGCTCTCCTGGTCGGTCTGATCAGAGCTTAGCGCCTGGTCCGAATTCCGGGGACCACTTCACATACCGTCAGTAACGGCTCTGCCGGCGCTCGCAGCATCGCAAAAATGGTCACGCAGGCAGGAATACAGTTGAGTCGTTATCGGGCCAGCAGGCGGATGAAGCAGCTGGGGCTGATGAGTTCGCAGC
>NZ_JAKUMF010000020.1:0-1978 GCF_029991385.1 Cobetia sp. BMC6 | reverse complement strand
ACAACATCGATGCCGTGCATGAAGGTCTGCTGCGGCTGGTGGCCTGGCGCCTGACCTCGCTGAAGAACGGCGAGCGTCCCAAGCAGCTGACGCTAGACATCGACGGCCTGCCGATTGAGGTCCATGGACACCAGGGCGGTTCCGCTTATCATGGCCTTTACGGTACGCGGATCTATTCGCCGCTGGTCGCCTCGTTGGCCGAAACTGGCGACATGGTCGGCGGCCTGCTGCGCGAGGGCGACGCCGGCCCCGCCGAGAACGCTGATACGTGGATCCCGCACCTGGTGAAGCGGCTTAACGAGAGCACCGGCGCCCAGGTTCGGGTGCGTATCGACGCCGGCTTCACCGACAACGACACGCTGGAGGCGCTGGAGAAGCGCAGCATCGAGTACCTGGGCCGGCTGCGCAGCCACAAGGGCTTGCAGGCGCTGGCAGCGCCCTACCTGAAGCGGCCACGCGGCCGGCCACCTGAGCAGCCTCGGGAGTGGTGCCACGACCTTGAATACCAGGCCGGTACCTGGCCAACGCCACGACGCGTGGTGCTGGTAGTTCAGGAACGCCCCGATGACCTGCTGCTGCATGCCTTCTTCCTGGTCACCAACCTCGGCAAGTTCGACTGGCCGCCCGAGAAGATCCTGGCACTCTATCGCAAGCGCGGCAGCGCCGAAGCGCACATGGGCGAGGTGAAGTCGGCGCTCGACGTGCATCTCTCGTCGACCGATCGCGGTGCCTCCACCGTCCAGGACGTGATGGCCCGCAATGAGGTGAGCCTGTTGCTGAGTCTCTACGCCTATCAGGTTCTGCATGGCCTTCGCTGCTTGCTGGGGCGCCAGACCCGGCAGGGTTGGAGCCTGAGCCGGATGCGTGAACAGGTGCTCAAGGTGGCGGCGACGCTCTCGCTGCACGCTCGGCGCATCACCGTTCACCTCGGCGATACGGCTGATAAATGGTGGCCTGCCTTGCTGAAGGGGCTGCCGAAACTGACCGCGCTTAGCTGACGTTCGGCGCAACCACCATAGCTTCAAGAATCGAGCGACCGCAGCGACGGTCGACGATGACGGCTGCTTTAACGGCGTGATTAATTCCTGAACGTTATATAGATACGACAGAAGAGCAGCATTTGGGCATGATTCAGCGGGCCGTTACGGCGTAGATAGCACCCCCGGTGCGAGAACCCAACGGCCAGCCACTTCAAGCCGCCCGATCAGGGCACTCGTGAATAAGGCGGGTTAACCTTAAAACTCACCTAGCCTCTCCTATAACATTAAAAAAACACCCATGAACCAGGGGAATTAAAAACCATACAGCTACATATCTTTAAGATTCAGCGAAGAAATATCAATTAATCGACTGCCGAACTGAGCATCCTTGCTAGACCTCCCTGCCAGTAGCTTTAATATCAACAGCGCAAACTGCCTGCCTGTCTCCTCGTTCTCCAGCAATGGCATGCTGAGCTTCTCGTGGTCGCTGAGGGCGTCAAGCACGGCGTCGGTGACCTCATTCGGGAGGAGTCCGTGCAGCATCTGGTCTTTGATGTAGCTGTGCGCCTGGGCCATTACCACTTCGTTGCGTTCGATACGGTCGGCGATTTCGTAGGCGAAATGCAGCTTGTCATCGCCGCTGACCTTGGCGCAGTAGAGGTCGTTGATCCGGTCGATGATCTCGGCCAGGAGCTGCTTCTCGGCGTCGTGGGGCTTGCCAGAACGGACATCGTTGACCGAGGTAAGGCGGTAGCCCTCCTCGGCCTCTTCCAGGAGCAGGCGTTCCTCCTCACGCTTGATGAGGCGATAGTGGGGCAATTCCAGCCAGCTGACGTACTCCCAGCCGCCGGCAGACATGGCCTTGGTGATGCAGGGAAAACGCATGAAAGCTTTCAGACCGCGAGAATGTCAGCAAGATATGTCTCAACCAGTGCCGCTTTCTTCTGTTTCCGCCGAATTCCGCCTTTGAAAGATTTCTCTCCTTTCAGGTAATTCAG